>NZ_RBIL01000004.1 GCF_003633755.1 Solirubrobacter pauli | reverse complement strand
GACAACGGCTCGACCATCCGCCACAACACCGTCGTCTACGCCGCCAGCTGCATCTACAACAGCCCCTGCGGCCAGATCGACATCAACCGCAAGACGACGATGTCGCCGGGCACCGGCACCGTGGTCGTCGACAACATCGCCACCGAGATCCTCGTCCAGAGCGGGTCCACGCTCGCCCAGCGGCGCAACAACCTGCTGCGCCGCAACGCCACCAGCAGCGAACGCATCGGCATCCCCGTCTTCAGCGGCGGAGCCGACCCCAGCAGCTACGCCGGATTCCTGCTGGCGCCGACGAGCCCGGGCAAGGGCACGGCGTCCGACGGAACCGATCCAGGCGTGTAGCCACTCGCCCCACGCACGTCTCGACCGGCCCCGCACAGGGGCCGGTCGTCGTTCTGGGGTGACGCCTTAGCACGGGTTTCGTATCGACATTGTCCGCGCGACGACAACGGGCGTGTTGAGGTGTATATTCGTCCACGGTCGAGACGGGTGGTGCTCTGCATGCCCGCCGGTCAACAAACGGGGCTCGCGCATGGTCAGCGCGGGCCAGAGTCAGACATCACAGCGGTGAGTCGCGTGTCGGCACGCCCACCGTAAAAGAGAGGTCAGTTTGTCGCGGGGACGTCCCGCGCGCATTGGTCTGCGCGCGCTCATGCTGGTCATCGTCGGCACAGCTGCGGTGGGCTCGGGGGGAGCCACCGCGATCGCCGCACCGCCTGCTCCGACCATCACCTCCCCCGCCAGCTACTCGTGGGTGGCGACGTCCAACGTGACCGTGAGCGGTCGCGCGGCGGCCGGCGCCGTCGTCGACGTCCTCGTGGACTCGGTCTCGAAGGGGACGACGACGGCGAGCTCGAGCGGCACCTGGTCGCGCGCGGTCCCGATCCCCGACGGCGCCTATCTGCTGACGGCCACCGCGTCCGACAGCTCGGGCAAGTCGCCTCAGTCCTCCGTGACGGTCGTCCGCGTCGACACCGTCGCGCCGGTCGCTCCCGCGATCACCGAGCCGGCGGGCAGCACCGTGCCGAGCTCGTTCACCGTCCGCGGCACGTCCGAGGACAGCACGACGGTGGAGGTCTACGAGAACGGCTCCTCGCGCGGCACCACGACGGTGACGCGAGGCGAGTGGACGCGTGACGTCACGCCGTTCACCACGGGCGCGCTGACCTACACGGCCCGCGCCGTGGACATGGCGGGCAACGTCTCCGCCACGTCGTCGCCGAAGACGGTCGTCATCGGCTCGGCCACGCTGCCGGACACCTACCTCGACGGCGCGACCACCGGCGCCACGTCGACGTTCACGTTCAGCTCGTCCGCCCAGCGCCCGGCGTACGAGTGCCGGCTCGACGGGCCGGGCGGCGCGACCGGCAGCTACCGCGCGTGCACGTCGCCCGCGGTCTACTCCGACCTCGCCGCCGGCAACTACACCTTCCTGGTCCGCAGCACGGACGCGAGCACCGGGCTCGCCGACCCGAGCCCCGCCAGCCGCGCCTTCTCCGTGACGGTCGCCCAGCCGGCGACGCCGATCATCTCCTCGCCCACCAGCGGCGTCTGGAGCCGCTCGTCCGCGATCACGCTCTCGGGCACCGCCGACGCGGGCTCGACCGTCACCATCCGCGAGGACGGCACGACCCGCGCCGTCGTGACGGCGTCGATCGCGCGCACCTGGAGCGCGACCGTCACCGGCGCGAGCGACGGCGCGCACACGTACACCGCCCGCGCTTCCTTCGCCGGCGGCGGCGTGTCGGCCGACTCGCAGCCCGTGATCGTCCGCGTCGACACGCAGGCGCCCGCGAAGCCGGTCCTGACCGCGCCGGTGGACGGCGCGTGGAGCAACAGCTCGACCGTGTCCGTCGCGGGCGCGGGCGAGCCGGGGTCGGCGCTGTCGATCTCCGACGGCGCGACCGTCGTCGCCGGAGCGACGATCCCGACCGCCGGCACCTTCTTCCTGAACCTCGGCGCGGCCGACGGCGCGCACCGCTACACCGCGGTCGTCACCGACGCGGCCGGCAACGCCTCGAGCGCCTCGGACGCGCGGACGGTGACCGTGGACACGCGTCCGCCGGTCGCGTCGATCGTCAGCGGCCCGAGCGGCAGCATCACCGTGCGCACCGCCTCCTTCGGCTTCACCGCCGACGAGCCGGTCGCCGAGTACGAGTGCCGCCTGAGCGGGCCGAGCGGCTCCGGCTCGTTCGAGGAGTGCACCTCCCCGGCCGCCTACTCGGGCCTCGGGGACGGTACCTACACGTTCAGCGTCCGCGCCACGGACTTCGCCGGCAACGTCGCCCCGTCGGTCTCGCGCACGGTCACGGTCGCGGTGCCCACCCCGACCGCCACGCCGACCGCGACCGCGACGGCCACCGCGACGGCGACCGCCACCCCGACGGCCACGGCGACCGCGACCTCCACGCCGACCGCGACGGCCACCGCCACCGCCACCGCGACCGCCACGGCCACCCCGACGGCAACCGCCACCGCGACGCCGACCCCGGTCCCGCCGACGGCCCAGTTCACGTTCTGGCCCACCGCCCCCGTCGCGGGCCAGACCGTCACGTTCAACGCGGGCGGCACCTGCGCCTCGACGCCCTGCACCTACACGTGGGAGGACGTCGGCGCCGACGGCTCGTCGGCGTGGTCGCTGGGCACCGCCCGCAGCCTGGCGTTCACGTTCGTCAACCCCGGGTCCAAGTACGTCCGGCTGACGGTGCGTGACGCCGCCGGCCAGACGGCGGCGTCGGTGAACACCGTGACCGTGGCCCGCGCGACGGCCACGCCCACGGCGACGCCGACCGCCACCGCGACGGCGACGCGGACCCCGACGGCCACGCCCACGGCGACCCCGACGGCCACCGCCACCGCGACGCCCACGCAGACGCCGACGGCCACGCCCACGGCGACCCCGACCGCCACTGCCACCGCGACGCCCACGCAGACGCCGACGGCCACGCCCACCGCCACGCCGACGGCCACCGCCACCGCCACGCCGACGGCGACGCCCACGGCGACGGTGACCCCGTCGACGTGTGATCGCAGCGCGACCACGTCCACGTTCGCGAACCAGTTCTCGGCCGCGACGGCCGGTCAGACGATCTGCCTGGCCTCGGGCAGCTACGGCACGTTCAGGGGCTCGGCCAAGAGCGGCCCGGTGACCATCACCGAGGCGCCCGGCGCGTCGGCGAGCATCGCGCTGAGCTTCAGCGGTGCCAACAACATCGTGATCGACGGCTTGACGATCACCGGGGCGGAGGTGCTCAACAGCACCAAGAACATCACGATCCGCAACAGCGACTTCACCGGCGTGATCCGCCTGGACGGGCTCGCCAACAGCAACGTCCTCCTGGACCACAACACCCACATCAACATCAACGCGGGCGGCCAGTACGCCAGCCCCGCCCGCATCGCGCTCCCCTACAACAGCCAGACCCACTCGGGCGTGACGATCCAGAACTCGCTGCTCAAGGGCGGCGACTCCGACGGCATCCAGGGCGGCGTCGGCGTCAACATCATCAACAACGAGTT